>NZ_CP034791.1:462500-510000 GCF_003999255.1 Caldicellulosiruptor changbaiensis | reverse complement strand
TCATCGCCAACTTTAAGATTTGCATAGTCAGGACGAATATCCATCAAAGCACTTATTGATTTTCTGGAGTGACCTACAGCTATATCCTGAAACAATTCACCTACCAGATAGAACAGCATAACTGCTACACCTTCTGGATACTCTCCAATGAAGAAAGCACCAATGGTAGCAATACTCATCAAAAAATGCTCACTGAATACCTGACCGCGGGCAATACCTTTTATTGCTCTTAAGACAACCTCTCCACCAACTATGATATAACTAATAATAAACAAGGTAAGCTCAAGCCAATTTTGGAAATTAAAGATGATTCCCACGGCAAATATTGCTCCACCGACCACAAGTCTTATGATTTCTTTTTTGTTGACACCTTCTTCTTCCTCTTCATTATTTTCTTTTACGTTGGCCTTAGATGTATTCTCCTCAAAAATGACCTTTACATCTGGCTCTATTTTCTTTACTATGCCTTCAATCTTCTCATTTAACTCAGAGCGGTTGACTTTCGGACTTATTTCCAGTGTTAGTTTCTTCGAAACAAAATCTACTGCAGCAAATTCAACTCCTTCTAGACCGCTTATTTCTTTTTCTATTTTAGCTGCACAATTCGCGCAGCCAAGTCCTTCAAGTATTACTATGCTTTTGTTCACCTTTTTATTGCTCTTGTTAACGGATTTTTCTTTCACTACCACATCCGGTTCGTGCTTGTGCACTATGGTTTTAACTTGCTGTAATATATTCTTATACTCTTGCTCTGATTCAATTTCTAAAGTCAATGTCTTGTTCATGAAGTTCATATAGGCTTTGACTCCATTTAATTTATTAACCTCTTCTTCAATTTTAGCTGCACAATTTGCGCAATCTAAACCTTCTAAAATTACTTCCTTCTTTAACATTACTGACCCTCCTTTACTTACTTTCTTCTGAAATATGAATTAATCCCTGGTCAAATATTTGCTTTACATGTTCATCTTCAAGAGAGTAGAATACAATCTTTCCTTCTCTTCTGCTCTTTACTAGTCCAGCCTGCTTTAAGACTCTTAGCTGATGTGAAATTGCTGATTGGGTCATATTTAATAAGAATGCAATATCGCAAACGCACATCTCTGATTCACCTAATGCCCAGAGTATCTTAATTCTTGTTGAATCTCCAAAAACTTTAAATAGTTCTGCTAGATCATATAGAGTTTCTTCTTGAGGCATTTTTTCTCGCACTTTATTTACAATTTCCTCATGTATTACATCACAGTCGCATCTTTCAATTGGTTGAATTTTTTTTGCCATATTTATATCACCTCTTTATCATTCAATTGAACACTTGAATAAGTTTTCATATATATTATAAACCTCAATTCTCCGTTTGTCAATAAAAACATATGAGTAATTGTTCAAGTGTGTTTATCTTTTAGCTTTACGGTCAAGACCGCCACCTCTAAGCGCAGCGTAGGTGGGTTTTAATCAGGTGGAGTAGACTCTCCATCTGATTCCCCGATGTTTCAGCTTGCTGAAACGAGTTCACGTCTGTCATTTCGGCTATTCGCTGCTTCTTCCTTCACGCTCTGCATTTTTAACCAGCGCATTTTGCTTCTGCTCCCGCAATCGGTAATCCAATTATGTCTCCTGTAGTTATTTATAATAGTATAAGTACTCTTCCCCTACTGGCGGCTATCTTAATACGAGCTTATAGGTTTACTTCTATTTCTAACCCTGACTTAAACTCTACCACTAGCCTGTCATCATATACAATTGCTTTTTCAACAAGTTTTCTAACCAGTTTATCATCAAACTCCGTTATATCACCGGTTTGCGTGTTAAGAAAGTCAGTCATTTCAGCTATCCGATCCCGCTTATCTTGACGGAGAGCGTTTCTTGATAGTGTTTCTTGCCTTAAATCTCGCAACCTATAAATCTCATTTACAATATTATTGTATTCTTCCTTTAAATTTGCTTTTTGGATCAACTCGGTTTGGAGTTCTTCCAGCCTTTTATCAATATCTGCTGTAGTCTCATCCAAATCCACGCTTAATACGGTTTCAATATTCTTCTTCAGTATGGCCAGAAAAGAGTTTTTTCCACTGACCGCTACATTGATGGCTTCTACAATTTTCTCTTTAAGCGTATCTTCAAGTATAGTGGAAGCGGTACAAAACAAACCGGTGTTTTCCAATCTGCTGACGCATCTCCAAACGATGGATTTTTTCCCTCGGTTATTCCAATGAACCCTGCGGAATATCTCATGACAATTGCCGCAGAACACCATTTGGGATAAGGGATGATTATTGCTGTAGTTTCTCTTCTTTCCGTTCTTACTTATATGCACACATCTTCTGCGGACAAGCTCTTCCTGAACCTGCATATAAATTTCACGCGGGATTATGGGCTCATGGCTGTTTTCTACATAGTATTGAGGAACTATGCCGTTATTGGCCACCCTTTTCTTCGATAAAAAATCTACTGTATAGGTTTTCTGCAACAGCGCATCACCGATATATTTTTCATTCCTCAAAATCTTATTGATGGTGCTGGTATGCCATCTGTGATTACCTGCACCTGTCAGAATTCCGTCAGCCTCCAAACCCCTAGCTATCTGTAGCATACTAGAACCTTCAAGGTATTCTCTGTAAATGCGTTTAACGATCTCTGCTTCTTCAGGTACGATAACTAAATTGCCATCCTTATCCTTTGTATAGCCAAGAAACCGGTTGTGATTAATGTGGATTTTTCCTTGCTGATATCGGTACTGAATACCCAGTTTTACATTCTGGCTTAACGATTGGCTTTCTTGCTGCGCCAAAGAAGCCATAATGGTCAGCAGGATTTCCCCTTTGGAATCCAATGTGTTTATATTTTCCTTTTCAAAGTAAACTGGAATATTTTTTTCTTTAAGCTGCCTTATGTACTTTAGGCAGTCCAGCGTATTTCTTGCAAACCGGCTGATAGATTTCGTAATTATCATATCGATTTTGCCCTGCATACATTCTTCTATCATCCGGTTAAATTCTTCACGCTTTTTCGTGTTAGTTCCGGTAATACCTTCATCTGCAAATATACCGGCTAACTCCCATTCTGAATTGCTTTTGATGTAGTTTGTGTAGTGCTCAATCTGTGCTTCATAACTGGTTGCCTGCTCCTCGCTGTCCGTAGAAACACGACAGTAAGCTGCTACCCGAAGCTTAGGTAATTCCTCTGCATTTGCACTATTCCCAATTCGCTTACGGACAGGGATTACCGTAACATTCCTGGTTATCATCTAAAATCACCTCGCTCTTAATAAGACTATAAGCATACTCTGCCGGCTGAAATGGATCATCATATAGATTATCTGGCATTGAAGCATGAAACCTAAAATTTAGGCATTTCTTTTCATTTCCTTTATGTTCATAAATCCTGCCAAGTGCCTCAGCTCGCCTGCGTCTTTCCAGTTGTGCTTTTTCGAATGTGTCCTTGCTGATAATTGGCGGATAGAATTTATCCTTAACATACCGTTTATCTGCCAGCATTCTTGCAATAGATGTATGGCAGCGCTTAATACCTGCTTTTTGTGCCGCTTTGCTTAAAGAAAGCCCGGAAAGATAAGCCTCAAATAGTTTCTCAATCTTAACTGCTTCCTCTTCATTAACGACAGCCCTGCCGTTTTGAATGTTATATCCAAAAGGTATATGGCTCATCATTTCACCAGCCTTTCTCTTAAGTTCAACCCGCATTTCATTTTGAAACTTATTTCTTCTTGTGAAAACACAATGATTTCTTCAATAAAATCCTCAAATATTTTTCTATCGAATGCATCAATCTGCTTTTCAGTGTTATTGTCAATACCTTTTCCCCACTTTTGATAATATTTTTTCCCCACCTGTTTTCAAAAAAATTTAATTATCATTATCTAACTGATTTGACTCATTCTTGGAATCATCTGTTAAAGCTTTTATAGCCCCTTCCCGTTGTTTCATCCTATAACTTTCACCCTTGATAACTACAAAATGACAGTGATGTACAAATCTATCTAAAATTGCCGTTGCTAAGACTGGGTCATAAAATATCCTCGGCCACTCTTCAAATACCTTGTTTGTAGTTATTATTATTGATCCTCTCTCGTACCTCTTCGATATTATCTCATAAAAATCATCTACACTGCTTTGGTTAAATTTCCTTAAGCTTAGCTTATCTATTATCAACAGGTCCACATTAACATAGTTTTTTAACTTTTGTTGATACGAATTATCAGCTCTTGAAATATACAGCTCTTCTAACATCTCGTTTGCTGTGGTAAACAAAACTCTATATCCAAGTGCTACAGCTTTTAGTCCTATTGCTATTGCAAGGTGTGTTTTTCCTGTCCCTGGCGGTCCTATTGATGCACACATTCTCTTTCTTGCGGACAAATTCACAGGTCGCCAAATTGTATATAAACCTCTTATTAATTGAAGGCTGATAACTAAAATTGTATTCTTCTAATGTCTTGTGCCATGGAAACCTCGCTTTGCTTATCCTCTTTTGATTACTGTTTATTCTCCTGTTACTCACTTCATCATTTATCAATATCTCAAAAAACTCTTGATAAGAAAAGTTATTCTTAATAGCTTCCTCTACTCTTAAATCAAAACTCTTTATTATCCCAGATAATTTCAAATCTTTTAGTTTTCCCAACAAAAGATCATTCATCTTTGCAATTCTCCCATCTCAAGCAATTTGTTATATTCCTTGATATCCCTGTAAAGCTCTGTTGTACCCTCATTAATGTAACTCTCATCTTCATATACAGGCAAATCGCTTATCCCTTTTTCGCATATGTTCTTGACAACCTTATAACTCAATCCTCTAAAACTTAAAGCTCTTTTACACGCATTGTCCACTGCCTCCGCTCCATATCTTTCTTTCAAGGCTATTATCCCACTTATGCTTCTGTAATCATACTTTTTAAATCCTTCCTGCTTAATAAATTCCTCAAAAAACTTCAGCGCCCAATTACCAATTTCTGATATTTTATCCCTCTGCCTTGACAATATATCCTCAGTTGTTATATTCTTAGACGAGGGATAGTGTTCTTTGTTGGTTACGTATTTGCCCATCTCAACTACCTCTACTTCATATCCTGCATACTCATATGGCACTGAATAATAGTTCCCTTTGTATATGAGATGACAGTTAGTAGTTACTTTATGAATTGAACTTTTTGATATGTGGTATTCCTCAATAGGAAGAGCTATTAACTTTTCTTTCTCTTCTGAGAGGAAAACTTCTTTGGGAACTTTCTTGGTTGTGCCATGTACTCTCACATTTGCTACATCATCAAGCCAGTTTTTTAAATGCTCCCTCGCCTCATCAATATCCTTAAATTCTTCCCCAGAAAAACAGTTTTGCTTAACATACTTAACTGTCGATTCTACCTTGCCTTTATCAGTCGGTGTGTATACCCTGCAAGGATGAGGTAAAAATCCATAGTGGCTTGCAAAACTTGCATAATCCTTTTGTATTTGCGCTTCATAAAAATCAACATTCAATACACCTGCTTTTAAATTGTCTATCTTCACAACTTCTACTACTCCACCAAAATACTTAAATGCGTTCTTATGACACTGTATAAATGTTTCAACTGTCTGGTCAAATACTATCTCTGCATACATATATCTTGAATAACTTAAAACCATTGTAAATACCCATGCTTTTTTGAATTTCCCATCAACTTTTATCTTACCTATATATCCAAAATCAACTTGTGCTTCTTCTGCAGGTAGCGTTGTTAAAACCATGTACACCTTTGAATTTGCTATCTTTTGTTTTATCTTTTGGACATATCTTCTTACATTCGAGTAGCTTCCTTCAAAACCAAATTCTGCTTGTAGAGCTTGATATATTTTCTTTGCTGAAAGTCCTTTGTTAACTTTTGCCTCAATGAATTGCCTGTAATTATCCAATACTGAATTTTTTGATTTTCTCTCAACTTCTCCTTTCTGTTCAATGTCTTGGATTACTTTTCTAACAGTTTTTCTATCCACGTTTAACAACCTTGCTATTTGACTTTTGTTGTATCCCTGTTTGAAAAGAGTGTAGATTGTTGTGTGCATTGCAACCCCCAACATTTTCTTATTATCTTCTCCTCCTGTAGTTTTCCCATACTTTCCATTCTACACTACAGAAGGCTTCTTTTTAAGTAGCAGGTGGGGAATTTTTGATGTCATTTCTGATGATTTTATTTTATCATTAACAGATGGAATCTTTTCCGGCGTATAGCTTTTGCCTTATGTATATTGGCAGAGAACCGCTTGATATTGTATGAAGTCCAGACCATACAATATCAACCTCGTCAGCTCCAACCTACACGGCAGCACCCGCCATACGCTCAGCCTCTATTTAAGTTCGGCAGGTGTTGTCATGCCGAATTTTTCTTTTCGTTGTTCATAAAGAATGCTTCAATTTTTTCTCTTTGGGATATGCAGTGCAATGTTATTACCGCCCTTCTATTTGCCCGGTGATGTTGCATATTATAGAACTATCTATTGTAGAAGCCTTGAACCGGCTTTTGTTGATCCAAGGCGATTTGAATAAAATTAAAAGTACTATTAACTGTTCATTTTTCTCAAAATAAAAACCTCCGCCTGTGTGTCTCTATCAATTAAGACAAAACAAGGGAGGTTTTTGTGACAATTATCATCACTTAATCGTTACGATGTAATTTATGGAAACTCGAAGAAGCCATTCAATCTTTCAGATTCATTGGCTATTTAAAAGACGGTAGTCTACCTCTTTAGTAGCGCCGACATCTTTATAAACATTCACAAGTTCATTATCGGCATTGTACAGTTTCATGTCTTTAACATTCACAACGCCATTATAAATTAATATATACCCCTTATCGTTTTCTACCTTTTCTTCTATTGTATTGCCATCATCAAAATCAAAAACTATCCTGGCATAATTCGTTTCTTTCCTTGTATCGTTTTCAGGTATCCAAGTTGAGTCGTTAAGATTACAAAAGAAAATTGTGTCATTTCCAAGAACAAGCCTGTTTACTCCAAATCCCATGCTCATTGCTGCATCGCCTCCTGCTACGCCGTTTGCAATGAAATTTCTGCCTTCCTTTTCTTCAACGTAATAAATCGCAATACCCCCACTTTCACCTTGACGTAGCACTAAAACCAGGTAACCTTGCGCATATTTTTTTATTTTTAAAATCTCAGTATTTCCCTTAATTATGCTGTATGTATCAATTATTGCTTTTTTTAAGGCATCTTTAATTGTTTCATTTTCACTATCATTCACCTGTATAGGTTTGCTATTTAGTGATGAATGTTTTTTAGAATCATTTTCACTTATAGTGCTACAAGCTGAAGTACTTAAAAATACTATTATCAACAGAAAAAAAAGATATTTTTTCATTTGGGTTCTCCAATCAAAACAATTTTAATTATATAAAATCACATTAATAGTATTATTTAAAATAAAGGGGGTTGGAAATAGAACATGAGTCTTATTTCCAATGCCCTACCTTTTTAATTCCCATTATATACCATTAACGTAAGACTTAATTTAATTGTCTATTACCGAATCTTTAGTACATTTTGAAATTAGCTGCTAAATGATGCACTTGAAAACGTCATCCGTCTCATTTTACAAGAAGAGCCTCCAAAGGCATTGATAAGTTCAATAACAGGTCTATTTTTCACATCGCTTGAATGCTGACAAACTAACAAATTATCCCAAGTTACACCACTTGACGGTTTATATGTTACATATACTGAATGGTGATAGTCACTTATATCATAGTCGTAAAATTGCAACACGTCTCCTAATAATACGCTGCTTGGACTTATATTATTATAATATGCATTATTATTTATACCTGTGGCATTTGGTCCGTAAGTCTTTGATGAATTTGTAGCAAAAGTCCATAAACTTCCAACATTTTCCCAAGGACCCGAACCTCCTCCTGTACCCCCAAACCATCCTGTAGTATACGTTCCATTAACCATTCTAACTTTATTAGAAATATTGGTTCTTGTTTGAGTATCATTTCCTGAAACATACCCTCCGTATGCGGCCCATATACATTGACTTACAAAATTTGTGCAATCCCAAGTGCCCGGACTCGTAAGTTCAGTATTATAAAAGTAACGATAGTCAATTCTATCAATTTTAAACCCCCAATCAGTAACAGAGGAATCTGTATTAAGTGTAACTTTTATGCTGGAACCCTGTTTCCAACTACTCCAAACACCACTATCGTAAGAACCTGTGAATTCATCTCCTGCATCAGTTGTCACATAATCCCAACCATCCTCTGTACTAATTCTTTAAAAAATGGACACGAATACTTACTGCACCTGTTTTACTTATTGTCCATGTATTAGTATAATTGTTGGTATATGGATGGGCGCTTTCTAAAGTGTATGAATCACCTACACTAGTTGAATCACCGCCTACAAATCTTGTAGCATATGCTACTCCATTAGAACTATTATAAGGATAGGTTGCAGTAATAATAACATCACTTGAAGGCTCTTTGCTAATTTTTTCTGTTTTGGCATCGGATATCTGAACTTTCATGGTCTGAAAATCATCTATTTTCTTTTGGTAAGCCTTGTTTACTGCTTCTTTAATCGAACTACCAGATATTAGTTGTTTAGCTTCATTTTTTATATTTTCCTTAAATTTATTAAACAGATCATAATCCGAATCAATTTTACTTATAGTCCATATTCCGTTTTTATTGTTCAAAACAAAATCAAAATTAATACCGTACATCCCGATTCGACATCAACCCCTGTAAGCTGATAATTTACATCCAAGATTAATTTCACATCAGCTTGGTTATTTTTTATAGAAATTGATCTGTAGCAAGGATTCAATTTAAACCATTGATAGCTAATTCCGAATTCTTTATATAATTCTATTTGTTGTTTATTAAACATTTTGTATGTATATGTACTGTCATTATCTTCAGTTATATCATTGATGTTTCCTTCTTCTAGAGATACAAAGGACTGGAAAGATCTATTAAGGAATTGCTCTATCGTGCTTTTCACTGCTTTCTCTTCCTCATTTAAAGAACTGACAGGCTTTATAACTGCATTATTCTTTTCTGCTAAAGCAAAACCTGACAAGGAAAAGATTAAAGCTATTGAGACAAGAACCGAAATAATTTTTTTCATAAATTATTCTCCTCTCCGTTTTTGTTTTAATTTTTTCCAGTAAAACGATATCACTGTACTAATAAGTTACAGTTTTACTGTAAATCGTATCTGATTCATAGCCGCCGTCGCCGGATACATAGTAATATGTCTCAACCCTGTAAGTCCCACTGCTTACTTGATATGTTTCCAGTATGGATGCCGACGAAGATGTTGATGATTTAGACCAGCTTTTCACGTTTGACCATGATCCGTTAGAATAACGCTGCAAAGTAGATGTGAGATAAATGTTTTTCCGGCCGGTGTTTTTTGCACATACCCATACACAGTGGCCGTTCCGCTTGCTGAAATAGTAAGCGAGGTGCTTGCCTGGTTGATGTAAACATACTGAATGGACACCACTGACTTCGGCGTTGCACTTGTTTCTCCTGCGGCCAATGCTGTCGATGTTAATACAGACAAAATAAGCAGGATACTTAATGCAAAAGATAAAAAACTCTTTTTGATCATTGAAAAACCTCCTTTGTTTTTTGTCTTCATAAAATAAGACAAATCAAAAGAGACTTTTGTGACAGAAAATAAAAAAATTTTTTAGAAAATTTTTCTGAACTTTATGGACTTAAGTCCGTGCCTGTAATTTCAACGCTTTCCGCAATCTTAAACACGATGTCTCTATCCAGTGTTGATGACACCGTATACATATACTTATCATCGTACCAGACCAGGTTTTGAACGCCCTGATTGGAATAATACTTGGCCGGTAAACCTTTGAACTCAAGTTCTTCCAGTTTTACACCTTCTGTATTTATGTTGATTGAAACGTTTTCAAGGCACTGTTGGCTGTAGGATATAAAATCATTTTCCTTTTCATATTCCAGCAGAACAAGGCCGTCGGTGTTTTTATTGACCAGTTTAAAGCCTTCCGGTATATAGGCTGGTTCATATATGGCAAATCCATCGGCCGCATCCTGAGATGACCGGCTTTCATTAAAGAATATATGAGTGAATTTTTCGTACACCTCGGTTATGAATTCAAATACCGCGGCACGCACAGCCGATACGCTCATTGCGGACGCAAACAGGATAATTATTGCTGCAATCAAAGCAACCACACGCCTGCGCAAAAATGCCATTCCTCCAATCAGGTTTCTTGTTTTGCTTCGGCGTATAAGCCTTTCCATCTTTCGTTCAAACTCATTTGAGAACTCATACTCTATTTCATCGTCTGTAGGCAGGGTTTCTATCTCATATATGTCCGCTTTAATGACGGCTTCTTTAAGCATGTCTTCCGTAAAACTAATTGACATCGGCGCTTTCCTCCCTTTCCAGAATTTCCTCAAGCCTGCGTTTTGCGCGCTCAAGCCGCTTCCTAACCGTCGTCTCATATATATCCAACATCTTTGCTATTTCTTCATTTGAAAACTCTTGAACATATTTCAGTGTCAGCACATCTTTATATATAACAGGCAGCTTCAATACCGCCCTTGCAAGATGATCCAAATCCTCCGCAACGCTTATTGGTTCGGTCGTTATACAGTATTCCACATCCTCAAGGGGAATTGTTGTATGCCTTTTTCTTTGGTTATATAAATTGATGGCGGTGTTTCTAACCATAGTAACAATGTAGCTCTTAGTTTTGTGACAGGAAATTTCTCCCACTTTATCGAAATTCTCAAGAATTTTCAAAAACGTCTGATGTACAGCGTCCTCGGCGAACCGTTCATCATTTAGGATGCGGTTGGCGACATAGAACATAAGCTTCCTGTATGTAACATAAAGCAATTCAAATTTATTTTTATCCTCTTCGCCGTCAAGCATCGCCAGATATATTGGAAGCATTTTGTCACCTCCCGCATTTTCATGCTCTGTTTTGTTTCCTCTCTCTTTGTGACTTAAGTCTGCCATCAATGGGTTTTTGGGCGTTTCTCGGTATTGCCCATACACGGCTGAAACGCACAGCGCCGTTTATTCTGTTTTCCGCACACAGCTTTTGTATGCGCCTGACGGAAATGCCCCACTTTTTTGAAGCTTCATTTACAGACATGTAATCAGTTACCATATATTCACCCAAACATACAATTATTAGCAATTCATATTATATAAGTCTAAACGAATAATATCAAGCCATAATGGATAAATTGGTTTACATTTTTTCTCTTTTCAAACCATTAAAATTTTTGACATGTTCCCTCGAACAATCAACCCCCGTCTTTTCCGTCTACACAACCCTGCCCGCCAAAAGACGCCCCAAGAAGCTGTAGATGTGTTTCCACGAACAGTTGCACAGACAAAAAAACAAGGCTTCCCGGCATCTCCGCCGCCAAAAAACACATTTTCGGCAGGCGGCATATCACCTGAAAGCCCTGTATTCAAGCCGTTTTTCAGGCACTTATTTGTTTTTTTACATTTGTCATCAATACCACGCACTCGACGTGAAATGTCTGTGGAAACATATCAACAGGCTGGACTTCTAAAATTTCATAGCCATTTGAAAAAAGAATACTGCTATCTCTTGCAAGTGTTGAAGGATTGCAGGATACATAAATTATGTTTGGAATTTTGTGCTCTACCAAGCTTTCTAAAAGCTGTTTTTCACATCCAGTTCGCGGTGGGTCAAGAATTACAGCCTGAGGTATAACTCCACTTTTCAATAGTTTTGGGATTTCAATCTCTGCACGACCACATATAAATTCAATGTTTGAAATACCATTATTCTTGCTACTTTTTTTAGCATCTTCAACTGCATCTCTAACTAACTCTATGGCGTAAACCTTTTTGCAAAACGGAGCTACAAACATTGAAATGGTACCTATTCCAGAGTATATGTCAAATACAATTTCTGCTTCAACATTCATTAGATACTTTACTACTTGCCTGTAGAGCACCTCTGTTTGCATAGAATTTACCTGAAAAAATGATTTTGGAGAAATTTCAAATGTTAAATTCCCTATCTTATCTTTTATTGTGCTACTGCCCCAGATCAATATATCTTCCTCACCAAGTATTACATTTGTCCTTTTAGGATTCAAGTTTACATAGAGTGATTTAATTTTGGGAAATTTGTCTAAAATGTCATTTTTGATAGCTTCTAAATTCTCAGGTACTTTTGTGCAAACAAGAATGATCATCATCTCATCAAATGCAAATGAATTTCTAACAACAATGTGCCTCAAAACACCTTTATGCTTTTTTTCGTCATAAACCTCTATCTTGTGTTTTTGTATTAGATCTTTCATACCTTTTATCACATTATCGCAAAACTCATGCTGAATAAGACAGTAATTTATATCAACAATATCATGTGTCATCTTTTTATAAAATCCTATTTGGGGTTTTTTATAATCTCCTCCTACCGGAAGTGCGGTTTTGTTTCTGTATCTAAATGGATTTTCCGTTCCAATAACATCATTTATTTTGGGACTTAGCTTCCCTATTCGCTTAAAAGCATCTTCAACAAGAAGTTTTTTTAGGCTTAGCTGATGCTGGTATTTTGCATGCATCAAATGACAACCGCCACAAAAGTCATAATAAGGGCATTCAGGGTCTTTTCTATATGGGCTTTTTTCTAAAATTTCAACTAAGTTTGCTTTGGCATACTCTTTTTTGACCTCTTCGATTTTAATCTTTGCAACCTCATCAATAAGAACATTGTCAACAAACACTACAAATCCATCAATTCTTGCAATACCCTGTGCCTGGTGATTTAGTGTATCAATCTTTACAATATACTCTTGCGATTTTTTTACCACATCTTTTCCCCCTGATATTTCTTTGTTTGCTTTAATATTTTACACCATTTTTTAATAGCAAGAAAATAATAATTTCATAAAGTCTTTGAGAAAATATATATTGAAAAATCCAAAAGTTACTCTTCATCCTACATTCAATCAAAAGGAGGTCTGAAAAAATTGTTCAACCCATTCGAAGAAAAGCCAAAGCCGATTGAAAATTTTCTCATGGACTGGAAAACAATATATCCCAAGTCATACTGCAAAAATGAAGTTGACCCTTATACAAAAACAAGAATAATCCTCATGAACGGGATTGAAGCTGAAGCCTCGATGTTTTCCCATCAGTTCCACCGTCACTGCACAGACAACGACGTAAGACGCGATTTAGCAATGATGAGAAGAATTGAGCAGATGCAACAAAAGCAAATCAACTGGTTAAAGCCAATTGATGAAACACCCCTTGAAACTACAATTGGATACGAACACGTTGCTGTAGACCTTACCGCTTGGCTTGCTCAAAACGAACCTGACCCTTATGTAAAACAAACACTTGATTTTATTCTGCTTGAGGATTTTGACCATCTTTACCGTTATGCAAATCTTCTTGACATGGATTCAAACATCCAAGCAAACAATTTGGTAAAAAACTACGTCGAAATCATCCCAGGTCGGCCGACAATTGCCCATCACAGACACCCTTATGATACTGTCAGCAGATGCGTTGATTTCAAAAAAGCAGATATTAGAACAAAGTTAAACATCTTCATTATAACAGCCGGTGAGCAGCAGACAATGAATTTTTATAACAACATTGGCAACACTTATTATAACGACCTTGGCAGACAGCTCTACTTAGAAATAGCCTTGGTGGAAGAAGAACATGTAACACAGTACGGTTCACTGATTGACCCGAGACTCACATGGTTCGAAAGTCTTCTTTTGCATGAATACACAGAATGCTATCTGTATTACTCATTCTATGAATCTGAGGTTGACTCAAATGTAAAATCTATATGGGAGATGCACCTTGATGCTGAAATTGCCCATCTTCACAAAGCTGCAGAACTTTTGCAAAAACATGAGAATAAATCTTGGTGCGAGGTCATCCCTGGTGGACAGTTCCCAAATCTTTTGCTGTTCCATGACACGCGTGAATATGTACGCAAAGTTCTTTCACAGATGGTTGAAATCACAGCTGACAAAGAGGATTTAAAAAATGTAAATGATCTACCAGAAAATCATACGTTTTTCTGGTTCCAGAATAAAGTGAACCATGATATAAATTCCGTTGCAAGCCATGTGGTGATTGATAAGCACAACACTTTAAAAGGCGAAGATTACAGAGTTGAATTGGCGCCACACCCAGTTGAAAGCTTGAGAAATAGAAAAGAAGATAATACTTCAATTGGCAGGTCAAAACAGAAAAAAGTTGTTAGTATATAAACAAAAAAAGCTGTCTACCCTTGCGGTGGACAGCTTTTTGCAATTTTTGAAATCTATTCATCTACTTTGATTGCATCTTTTCTTTCAAAAACGCTCCAAGTTTTCTATCTGTTCCAAGGATATGATTTTTGAGCCAGTCAACAACAAGTCTGTTTGTCTTTATAACTGCTGCAACTCCTGCTCCCTCTTTCTCTATCTCCTCTCGAAACTTTTTGTATGTTTCAACAAAGTTATCATGTTCATTTTTGTGAGCAGCATAGTGGGGGTATAAATACTCTTTCATGTACTTTTCTTCTGTGGAGAAATGAAATACTACATAATCACCTAAAAAATCCAAAACCTCTGGCAACACCTTTTTCCCTTCCCCTTGAGAACAAGCATCTAAGAGCTTATTTATCCTTGCAAACAGCTCTTTGTGCTGATTGTCTATTGACTCAACTCCTACAGAGTACTGGTCAAGCCATTCAATTTGCGGCATTTTTTCACTCCTTTCCACTTCAAATGATTTTTCAAAATAATTTATACCCTTTTGATTAGTACTCTTAACATATCTTCTTAATAATCTTTTTTTCCTTGCTTTGCTCAATATTTTGCACAATTATTATTAACTTTAAAAAAGCAAAAATAAAAACCCCTTTTCAAACCTTTTCAGGTTTAAAAAGGGGATTATCTGCGAGCACTTTTGGTGCCGAAGGCGGGAGTCGAACCCGCACGGCCTCAGCGGCCACCGGATTTTGAGTCCGGCGCGTCTGCCAGTTCCACCACTTCGGCACACTTTATATTTAAAATTTTAAGCAAGAATAGTATAACACAAATTTTTTGGGTTGTCAAATAGGTGCCTTTGTTCCATCAATAAAATCTTTTAGCTTTTTTAAAACCTTCTTTTCAAGCCTCGAAATGTACATCTGCGATACCTTCATCTCTTCAGCAATCTCTCTTTGGGTCTTTTCCTCAAAAAAGCGCTTTTGAACAAATTCTCTTTCCAAAGGACTTAACTTGTCTATTGCCTTTTTTACTGCTTCAGTGTTCTCTATCTGAACAAGGTTTTCATCACTCTTTCCAAGAACATCTCCTAAGGTCATCTCTTCATCCTCGTACATTGTCTGGTCAAGTGACTGTGGAAGATAGTTGTTCGATGCCTCCATTACTTCTAAGACTTCTTCAGGTGTAATGCCTATATGCTGAGCTATCTCTTCTATCTTTGGTGGCCGCTTTAGCTTTGTAGAAAGTATCTCGGTCGCAAGTTTTATTTTAGCTGATGTCTCATAAATCCTTCGTGGAAGCCTGATTAATGATGCCCTGTCTCTAAAATAGCGCTTAATTTCACCCATAATTGTAGGCGTTGCAAAGCTTGTAAATTTATAACCTTTGTTGGGTTCAAACCTCTCAACTGCATTTATTAGCGCCATACATGCAACTTGATATAAATCATCATATTCTATTCCCCTGTTTACAAACTTTTTGGCAACAATTTCAGCTATATACAAATGCCTGTTGACAAGCTCATTTCTCAGGTTTATATCTTTTGTCTTTCGATACTCTTCGAAGAGTCTATCTATTTCAGCATCATCAAGATTTATAGTCTTTTTCTCATCAACCATCAAATCAGACCCCTTGACGATATTTTTTGAGTCTTACCCTATACTTGTCTTGTAATTTTTCAAACTCTACATCATCAATAAGTGTCTTTAGAATTACTTCTGCCAGTTCATTTTCGTTTATCTCATTTGTTGGCATATCTATATTAATCCCTAAGAAATTCCTGTCAACTTCAAATTTGATAGAAATTGAATCTGATATTTCTTCGATGTCAAAGAGGTTGAATACTTCTGAGATTGCCATTTTCAAATCCTCAATTGTTTCAAAATCAAATCCGCAGCGAGCTGCAATACCAGACAAAGTAAGCCTCACTACCATAATATATTCAGCTTTGGATGGAATTGTTAATATAATTTCGTGCATACTTTACAAAATCCTCCTCATTCGATTCTGAATACCTTATCAAGTCCTGTTATTGTAAATACCTTTTTCACATTGGGTCTCAGGTTTTTTAAAACTATGTTAGTACCCCTTTGTTTTGATTTTTTGAGTGCACCAACAAACACCCCAAGACCTGTTGAGTCAATGTAACTAACCTCGTTCATGTCAACAATAACATCTGAAGAGGATGTATCTATCAATGTGTAAAGCTTGTCCTTCAAAGTAGGTGATGAAAATATGTCAAGCTCTCCTTTAAGCTCAATCACAATGCCATTTTCAGAAACCTTCTCTTTCAAATCAAGGTTCATAACTAAAACCTCCGTAAACATTTTTGTATATCTTATTATATCATTTTAAACTCTACTTTTCCAACCAATATATTTTGTTTTCACTAACATAGATATGGTGCGGAACATAAACATCCTCTTGTTTTTTATAGACAATTTTTATCTTTGAAATATCTATATCTTTGATATTATATCTTTTCTTAAACTCTGCAGCAGCAGTTTGTATGTCATAAATCTCCATTTTTTGAAGGGGTGAAAACTTCTTAAGATAGATTTTTCCTTTTTTTACTTTCCCAAATCTATCAAACTCAATATAACCTTGAGAGTCATACAATTCATAGCCTTGGACATAGAATATTATATTTGCTCTGTATACATCGTTTTGGCTTGTCACAAAAATTTTATAATCTTCAAGGCCAAGTTTATCTAATATACTCTTAGCTTCTTTATAAACCTTCTCTTCTACGCTTTCTTGCACATCTGCCATAAGTTTAAAATCCTCTTTATTTAGAACTTCAAAATAGCAATAATCCTGGTAAACGCTTACGTAAACTGAATTTGGTACATTCTCTGCAAAAAAGCTTTTGTAAACCTCACCAACGACAATGTCACTGATGATTATAACAATGTCATCTTCTTTCAAGTTCATCTTTTCTTCTTTTAGAACATAGACTGAAGTAAATACACTTTTAACTGAATTAATATTTCCATTTTTCTCGTTTATTACAACTTTTTGTTCTGTCTTTTTGTTACTTGTTCCTCCATTCGATGGCAAAGTCGCAATTGTGGCTGTGCTACTTTTAGATGTCTTGTTGTCATTTTTATTACTATAATTTTCTGCCATTTTACTGTTTGCCTGTGAATTTGCTTTAACTCTTGTACTCTGATTTTCCAAACTCTTACTTTTTGACGCCTGTTTTGTCTTCATATTCAGCTTAGATTTTGCGCTTATCTTATCAGTTGCAGACCTCTTTTCTTCCTGTTTTTGAGAAAGTTGCTTTTGGGTGCTTGCCTTTTTCTCAACTATCTTCTTACTACCTTCTTGTGAACTTACTGAAATATTTTTCTCCTCTTGATTCTGGTTTGAAGTTTTGTCTTCTTGCAAAGCTGCTTCACTTTTCGTATCTTCTTTTTGCTTCACTGATACACTGTACTGCTCTTGAATTTTGGACTCTTCGCTCGGGTCTAAGTTCAGTGCTTGTTCTATCTCATTTCTCATAAAAGAGGTGTTTGAAACTCTAAAATTTCCCATATTTAGCTTAAAACTTAGAAAAAGAATAATGCTTAGAACAAGGCATGCAACAACTGCTGTTGAAACCTTGAGATAAAACCTACTTTTTTTTCTTTTGTCATACTCTTTAAGAAGCATACTTTTAAGATCTTCTTTAAACTCTTTTCTGTACTCTACTTTGAACGCCTCTTCAAACAAGTTATCAAGCTTTTCATCATTCACTTTCATGCACCTCTTTTAAAAGCATTTCCTTTAAAGAATGGATTGCCCTGAAAAACAAAGCTCTTATCGCAACATCTGATTTATTTTTCATCTTTGCTATCTCATTTAGTTTCATATTCGCACCATATCGTAAAATTACCACCTCTTGTTGGTCTTTTGTAAGTTTTGAGAGTGCCTTTTTTAGAGTGTCTTTTTCTATCTTATCAAAAACCTCATCTTCAGGAGTTTTTATACTTGAGTGGTTTGTTATTTTCTCTATGTCTATATATTCTTTTTTAGCTCTGTAGTAGTCATTCACAACATTTTGAGCAATCTTGAATATCCAAGCTGAAAAGGAATGATTTTCTTTATACTCGAACTTGTCCAATGACTTCAAAACCTTCATAAAGGTCTCACTGGTCAAATCCTCTGTAAGTGGATGATTGAATGTTTTGTAGTATATGTAAGTGTATATCTTGTCAAAATAGAACTCATATAACTTTTCAAAATATCTCTTGTCTTTCTTCGCCCTTTCAACTAATTCTCTCTCATCCATTTTCTACAAGTAAACCTCTCTTTGACACTTAATTTTATCACACACCTAAAATTTTACTATAACTATTATAACGAAGAAAGTAGAATTTTGTTTCAATGTCAAAAAAGGCTGAATATTCGTATAATAATAAAGACCTTTATAAAACCTCAAAGAAGCAATCTAAAATGAGCTTTTTCCAAGTTTTGACTGCAGCTATAGCCCTTAACCTTGATGCACTTTTCTTCGGAATTGCATTTGGCGCAAAAGGCATCAAAATCCTGTTTAAGTCTAAGGTTGTAATATTTTGTATATCACTTTTAGTGGCAATGCTCTCATTTTTAATCGGAAGGCATTTTGGAAAATATCTTAGCATCCAGGTTTCAAACCATTTAGGATCAGCTTTTATGATTGTAATTGGAATATTTTTAATTATAAGGACATTTTTTGAAGGAGATGGAGAAGATGTTTCCAAGACGCTTGTCAATTTTTCATTAAAATCACTCGGACTTACTATTAAAATTATTAAAGAACCTCAAGTATCAGATATAGATCAATCTGGTTTTATTGAACCGGTTGAAGCACTGTTTGTATCGCTTGCTCTTTCTTTTGACAGTCTTTCTGCCTCATTCTCACTTGGACTTAGTAACTTAGCAAATATATATGAAATACTCTTGATTCCAATTGTACAGTTTATTGCTATATCAGTTGGTAATGTATTAGCACACAGTCTAAAATATCTGAAAAAATTTGGGTTTGCAAACTACATTCCAGGAATCGTGCTGATTTTCCTTGGTGTTTACAATCTTCTCTTTTAAAAAATACAAAAAAGAGAGGCTAAAAGCAGCTTTTAAACAGCCACTTAAATTAGCCTCTCTCTTGCCACCTGCTTATTCTTTTTTGGCTAACCTGTAGATTGCGTTTGCGTAAATCTTTGCACACGTCAAAAGCCTTTCTATACTGATATACTCATCCTTTTGATGCGCAACCTCTTCATCTCCTGGCATGTTAGGTCCAAATGCAACCACATTTCTTGCCCACCTTGCATACGTGCCACCACCAATTACAAGCGGCTGGGTATCATCTCCTGTAAATTCCTTATATACATCAAGTAATGTTTTTATCAAAAAGTGGTCCTTTTCAAAGTAAAGTGGTGGCATGTCTGTAATTAGTTTGTAATCAATTTCGTATTCCTTTATTATATTTTTAATCTCTCTCTCAATATCTTCATATTTCGTATCAACTGGATATCGAATGTTAATTGTAAGAACAATTCTATCATCCACTTTTCTTACCATGCCAACGTTCAAAACAAGTTTTCCTGACTTTTGGTCCTCAAATCCAATGTTTAAATTCTTACCAAATACGTCATAGCTAATGTGTTTATTATAAAACTCAACAAATCTCTTAAACTCATCCTCTTTTTCGTAAAGATCTTGCAAGATGTCAAACATATATGATATTGCATTTTCGCCTTTGAAAGGAAGGCTTCCGTGTGCAGAGACACCTTTTGTCTTTATTACAGCCATGCCATTTTCCTCATAGACTTCTGCTTTTTTCTCCAAGCCCTTTTTTGAAATAACATCTTTTGCCTTTTGAATATCAAAAATTCCCTTGAAGATACACCTGTCAGGCACCATATTGGGCCTTTCTCCACCTTCAATAAAGAAATTGCCATCAACCTTTTTAGAAAGCTCAAACACCAAAAAACCTTTCTCGCCTTGAATTACTGGGAAATCAGCATCTGGTGTAAACCCAACTGTGGGGTATTTTGCCTTTTTAAAGTAATACTGCAAACACTTTGAGCCACTCTCTTCATTTGTGCCAAACACAAACCGCAGACTTCTGTCAAGTGAGATTTTTCCCTCTTCAGCAAGTTTTTTAACAACATACATGCCATAAAGTGCCGCAACTGTTGGTCCTTTGTCATCAATTGCGCCACGACCATAGATTTTACCATCTTTAATTACACCTTCATATGGCGGCACACTCCAGCCATCGCCTTCTGGTACAACATCCAAATGCCCAATTACGCACACATCTTCACTATGTTCGCCAAACCTTGCCTCGAGTGCGTACCCATCAAAATTTTTTGTCTCAAACCCAAGTTTTTGACAAAGGTCTTCGCAAAAAACTAAGGCATCATTTACACCTTTTCCAAATGGCATGCCATCTTGAGCAGTACTTTCTACACTTTTTATCTTGATCAGTGCAACCGTTGAAGCAATAATATCTTCCTTGAGATTTTCAATTTCCTCATTTATAAGTTTTCTAACATTTTCCATTCTCTACATCTCCTTTGTACTGAGGTAATTTAAAACTCCTTTTAATATAGAATAAGAAAGCCAATCTTGATACTCTTTTGTCTGTAAAAGAGAAAGTTCCATCTTGTTTGACATAAACCCACATTCAACCAGTATAGCAGGAATTTTTAAATTTCTGAGTATATACACGTCAATTGGCTTTGGCAAGCGTTTGTTTATCATCCCGTTTGGCATGTATTTTAGCTCATTTTGGACAAAAGAAGCAAGTTTTTTCCCTTCCTCATTAGAGTTTTCATAAAAAACTTGAGCGCCAAAGTATTTGCCAACCGGAAAGCTATTTAGATGGATTGAGATAAAAATTTCTGGGTCATTCTTTAAAATAATTTGTTTCCTTTTTATCAAATCATGTACTTTTCTGTCATCTTCGCTCAAGTCATCCTCAGTATATCTTGTAAGAATGGGTTTAAACCCAAACATCTCAAAGTACTCTTTTAACCTTATTGCTATCTCAAGATTTATAGTTGACTCTTTTACATTGCCAGACATAGCCCCAGGATCAAAGCCACCATGTCCAGGGTCTATTACTATTAAGTGTTTCGTTTTCCCACTCTGGTTATTATTGAAAACACTTAAAGTTTCAATATTTTTTTCAATTCTCAAAAATACTAAAGTAGTACTTGTTATGATAAATAAGAGAATTACAAAAAGCTCTATTTTCTTCCTTTCTACTCTCAAGCTCTTTAAAACCCGCCTCAAACAGCTTTTCATAGTTAAATTTTATGCTTGAATATATTTGTTATTCTCTTTCTTTTGGTTTGTCTTCTTCTCTTTCTTCTTGCAAGAACTCTCTTATATTCTTTGCAAATAGCACAGGTGTGAGAGATATAAGAACAACCAATACAACACTCAAGTAAAACCCTTTGGAAAAAGGTTTTAAGATGTTCTCACCAAGGTAGGCATATAGAAAACATGCAGGAACTGTGCCAATTAGCGTTGCAAGAATAAAATCTCTGTATCTTATTTTAGAAAGACCGCATATGTAGTTTATAGCATCGTAAGGTAGGATTGGCACAAGCCGCAAAAGAAGTATTATCAAAAATCCTTTTTGTGCAATCTTTCCGCCTAAATTTGAGAATTTTGTGTTTTGGAGCTTTTTTTGGACATAGTCTTTGCCAAAGTACCTTGCAAATACAAACCCAACCGTAGATGATAGTAGCGTCCCTACAATTAAAATTAGCGCACCCAAAAATGTCCCGAACGAAAGACCTGCTGCAAGCATAAAGATTCCTGCCGGGATGAAGATTATAAACGACTTTATAGAGTACAAAATCAAAAACACCAAAGGCGCCCATACTCCAAAGTGAGATATATACTGTTTTATATACCTTGGACTTAAAGTGTGTTCTCTTTCTGCGTATATCAAAGCAAATATTGATATAGCAATCATCAAAATAAAGACCCAAAGCTTTATCCTATCCTTAATTTTAATTTCCTCTGCCATTTTTCTTTCTTTCCCCTTTTAACCTTGCTCAAATACCATGCACTCAACAAATAGCTCATTAAATTCAGGAAAGCTCGATAGCTCAATGTATCTTACCCCATTTTTAATCTCTTCAAACTCCTTTTCCAACTTGCTGCTCAGAAGTGCCAAGATAGCACCATTTCCGGCAGTGTTCCCGGCAGGTTTTATTTTATCCTTTAGCCTCTGTGGAATCAATCCTATTCTGACAGCTGCCCATGGATTGATGTAATTTCCAAATCCACCTGCCAGAAATACATTCTCAATGTCATCTTCTGAAATACCTGATTGTTTTAGCATTGCCCTAATCCCTGCACAGATTGCAGCCTTTGCAAGCTGAATCTCTCGTATGTCCTTCTGTGTAATGTAAATAGAATCAGTTATGAAAAAAGCTGTTTGACCATTTACCTGCTCGAAATTGTGCTTGTAACTTTCTTTAGCATCTTCACAAAACCTTCCTGTCTCATCTATGATACCTTCTTCGAGCATGTAAGCAACAGCCAAAACTATCCCAGACCCACAAATTCCTTTTGGCTGGCCATTTTCTATTGTTGTAAATTCAACCTTTCCATCTTTGATTTTGATACTATCAATTGCACCGCTCGACGCGTTCATTCCACATGCTATATTTACACCTTCAAAAGCTGGCCCTGCCGCAGCTGAGGCTGCAACCATAAATTGCTTGTTTCCCAAAACCATTTCGCCATTTGTTCCAAGGTCTAAAAGAAGACATATCTTCTCGCTCTTGTGCATCTTTGTTGATAGTATCCCAGCAACTATGTCTGCACCAACATATGCTGATACACTATCAAGTACTTTTACAACAGCATTCTTGTTTATCTCAAGTTCCAAATCTTGTGCTCTTGCTTCTATTTTATCAGCAAAAACTGGGACAAAAGGCGAGGTTGCAATAGTTAGTGGGTCAATACCTAAAAGAAAATGTAGCATTGTAGGATTTCCAACAAACACAGCTTTATAAATCTCATTTTTAGAAATTGAAAACCTACCAGTCAAAATCTCTATTGCTTCATTAATACCTTTAATAATCTCTTTTTGAAGGACAAACACTCCATCTTCCTTTGCCTTTGCAAAGTCGATTCTGGATATCACATCTGCACCAAATTTCTTTTGTGGATTTACAAATGAGTAAAAATCGAGAACCTTGCCCTTTAAAAGGTCAACAAGATAGCACACCACTGTGGTTGTTCCAATGTCAACCGCCAAGCCAAATACATCCGAAGTTTGTTTTATGTCTATGACTTCACCGTTGTACAAGACTGTAAAAAATTCTTTATCTTTGTAATTTGTAAGCTTTCTCAGGGCAGAATTCGAAATTTTTAAATCTCCTATTCCAAGTAAAGACTTTAGTCTTGAAAAATAGCTTCTCTGATCCTCTAATGTTGGTTTTTCTAAAACCACTTTCTTTATAATTATATCACTTTTTACTTCAAACTCATTCGTGTAAAGGTCAGAAAGTATCTTTGCTCCTATCTTTGAATGAGGCAAAAAAACTTCAAGACTTTCAAAAACTTTAAGGTTACAACAAAGCCTTATTCCTTTTTGAAGCTCATCTGAAGTCAGAAGCCTTTTTTCCTCTTTGGTTACATTTTCTAAATAAGGCTTCCCGTCTTTTTTCACCGCTACCTTGCACTTTCCACAAATCCCTTTACCACCGCAAGGTGCTTCAACATACAATGAATTTTCAGCTAAGATATCCAAAAGCGATGAACCTTCTTTTGCATCTATTTGCAGTACTTTCTTACCAGTGTACACAGTAATTTTAGGCATTTTAAGCTTGTTCACTCCTCTTTTGCAAAAACAGATTCTCCCTTATTTTTTTGATTGCCCCTGTTTCAAAGATTGCCTTCAAAAACACAACCAAAAGAGGACCGATTATAAACCCCCAAGCACCAAAAATCTCAACACCTGCATAGATAGAAACAAGGGTTGTAAATGTTGAAATACCCACCTGGGATGCAACAATCTTAATTGATGCAAACTCTCTGAGACCTAAGATTATTAGGTACACAATTAAAAGTTTTATACCAAAGCTTGTGTTGCCAGCGATGAAACTGCCTATTATCCATGGTAAAAGAATTATGCCAGATCCAATTATTGGAATAATGCTCAAAAGTCCCAAAAGAAGGCTTATTACTAAAAAATAGGGTGCTTTTATTATAGAAAGACCAATAAGTCCTGACAAAAACATCAAAATTGCTAAGATTATCTGAGACTTTGCATAATCAACAACAGAGTCAATTACCCTAAAAGCGACGCTTGACATTTCTTTGTAAACCTGAGCTGAAAAGTTCTGAATAAGCCATGCCCGCATTTTGTGCCTATCTCGCATAAAGAAAAAGCTTGACAGCACAGAGAAAAACCAAATTGTTATTCCCTTTAAAGTTGCAGGTATGACATTTATAACCTTGAGACTCATTGTAGCTACCTGGTTTAGAATATTCGTAATCTCGTTTACACCTGACTGAATAAAACTCACAATTGGCCGTGGAAGATCGGTGTATATGCTTTTTACGCTTGAAAATAAATGATTTAAAGTAGCATAAATCTTGTCATAGTCAATGTTTTGCAAGTTAGAAACAAGCCCTAAGCATTCGTTTACAAGTATATATATCCCCTCTGCCAGCATAAATGCTAATAATACATTCAAAATTACTAGTATCAATATGGCAGAAACTGTTCTGTTTATCCCTCTTTTTTCGAGGTATTTTAGAACTGGCTCAAATACTGTTGCGATAAAGAGCCCGATTAGCACAGGTATAAACGCCTTTAAAATAAACCTTATAAAAAGGTCAAATGCTTTTATTAAGTACGCACATGAAAATATAAATGCTGCAAATAGGACAATATAAATCATTGCAACTACAAACCTGTTTTTAGTAAGCTCTCTCATCTTTTAATAATACCCCTTTGTAAGTTTAAGTTTTGCAACTTTGCCATCAAAATATTTTTCAAAAACCATGGCAATTTCGCTATCACTACAAGCTGTAAAATCAAATCTTATGACATCTGCTGGTACATCTTTGTCGTCAATATAAAGTGCTGCAGGGTTTAAAATTTCATTTTTCATAGTCTGCGTACTTACAAGCTCCAAAAGTTCTCCTTTCCTATCTTGCAGATATGAACCTTTTTCAAAAAACTTGAGCTTGTTTACCATAAGTGGAATCTTCCAGAAGACCACAGTTTCAATCTCAAGATCATTTGGACTGTGTTCCCATATTCTTTCAATCTGCTGCTTTGAAAGTTCAACCGAAAGGCAAAGTCTTTTTGCCCCAAGATTTCTTATCAAATCGGCTGCAAATGAATTTGTAACATTAAAGCTAAAGTCAAAACAAAGATCAAACTGGTCTTTTAAAAGCTCATATTGTCCAAGGTTTCTTATCAAAACCTTTTTAAATCCTTTCTCTCTCAGTGCCTTTAGATTTATCTTTTCAAGGTCATTGTCATGGGTAATCCTGTCAAAATATACAATATCATTGTCTGAAAATTTATGGTTAAAAATCAAGGTATATGGCACATATATATTAAAGTTTTCAATATTACGTGAGTGTAAAATTTCTTTTACTTTTTGGTACTGCGAAAATGAATCAATGACAAACGAGAATTTTTGGTGAGCTGCTTTCTTTTTGCTATTTTGATCTTTTTTTGAATGACATAGCATTTCAACTGGCTTTTGAACACTTCTTTTAAAAGAGCAAGTTATTGACTTTGATAGCTTTTCAATTAGTTCCTTTCGCAATGAATTCAAATCTGAAAGCTTGACAAAAACATTATCATCAAGGTAAGCCTTTAGCTCCCCCATATCGAATACTGTGTTACCAAGCTTTGAAAAGCTATCCAAAACATTTTGGTATGTTGTTGGCTTTGACTTTGCCTCCTCTGGCACAGGCCCTGTTGCATGTGCTTCAAAAAATTCTGTCTTTGCAACAGCTTTTATATTTTCTCCTCTTTTTAATGTAACCTCAAAATCTACCTTTCTGAACTTTTTTTCCTTCTTTAAAATTTGGTCCACCTCATCTTCAAGTTGCTTACTTTTGACCAAGAAAACTTGACCATTTGAAGCATTTTTTAAAACCTTTTTCCTTGCAAAATCAATATCAACTTCAACTCTACCATCCTGGTACTTTGAAATATTGTTGTTTATCTCAAACAAAACTTCTTCAAACTTTTCGCTCCTAAATGCAATTACATCACCATTTGTAAGGTCATAAGATGTTCTTATAAAAAGTTTGCTATCTTTAAAATAAAAGCTGCCAATTAAAAGCCCTGTGTTGTTTGGCGCTGATTTAAAAATAAGATTATCATAAGAAGGATTACCTAAATACCCTTTGCTAAAATTTCCTCTGTTGAAAACAAGAAAGAGTTTGTTTTTGTCCTCTTGGTTTGTCTCAATCTTCCCTGTCTGATAGTACATATCTATATACTTTCTATAAATAGAGGTCACTGTGTACACATAATATTTATCCTTTAGCCTTCCTTCTATTTTGAAAGAGTCCACGCCGGCTTCAATAAGATTTGGAATATAGTCCAAAAGGCATATGTCTCTTGGTGACAAAAGATAACCTCTATCTACAATCTTTTTGTCTTTATTAAGAAGCTTATAATAAAGCCTACACGGCTGGGCGCACTGTCCTCTGTTGCCGCTTCTTTTGAAAAGTATGCTTGAAAAAAGACACTGCCCTGAATACGAAATACAAAGTGCCCCGTGGATAAAAACTTCAACTTCTATATCAGCACTTCTTTTTATGTTCTTTATCTCCTCAAAATCAAGCTCTCTTGCTAAAACAACACTTTTTACTCCAAGTCTTGATAGTACTTTTGCACCGAGTAAGTTGTGAATTGTCATCTGCGTGCTTGCATGAATAGGAAGGTCTGCAAACTCTTTTTTGATTATAGAAAGCAAGCCTAAATCTTGTACAATAACAGCGTCAATTCCTTCTTTGTAAGCAATATCTAAAAGCTTTAGTACCCTGTCTATTTCCTCATCATAGATCAATGTATTTACGGCAAGATAAATCTTTTTCCCTCTTTCATGGCAGTAATCTATGGCCCTGATTAGTTCATCTTCTGAGAAGTTTTTTGCATACGCCCTTGCCGAAAACTCCTTTGCACCAACGTATACACCATCTGCTCCTGCATTTATTGCTGCCACAAGCTCTTCAAACCCACCTGCAGGTGATAAAAGCTCTACTTTTTTCATGGTACTTACTATCATCCCTCTTCTACTGGTATTTCAAAATATTTTAAAATATACTCATAAACCTGCTCAATTGATACAATATCTCTAAAAATATCTTGTCCTTTGCCGTATGCCAAAAATGGAACCAAGTTATATGTGTGAGTTTTGACAGACAAATCTTCAATATTACCATGGTCAGAAGTAACAATTATGCACACATCAGCAGGAAGGTTTTCAATTATGCTGACCAAAAATTCATCCAAGGTCTTTACAAGTTCTATTGCCTTTTCCATAT
The DNA here is from genome assembly GCF_003999255.1 of Caldicellulosiruptor changbaiensis. Taxonomy (GTDB): domain Bacteria; phylum Bacillota; class Thermoanaerobacteria; order Caldicellulosiruptorales; family Caldicellulosiruptoraceae; genus Caldicellulosiruptor; species Caldicellulosiruptor changbaiensis. Next base: position 482,198 of record NZ_CP034791.1, on the reverse strand, counting down.
CACAAGAGTGACCTACCAGGTCTGTCTTAAAGTGCTCAAATAGTACAAAATGGCTCTTTTTCAAAACATTTAAAAGATTTTCTGCTGCTTCTTCGGGTGAAAAAAGCGGAACATCATAGCCACTTTCTATTAAGATCTCATTTGTGATATCGCAGTACACACCCTCACCTTTCAAAAGGTAGTCTATGGTTTTTAACCTGACTTCTGATGTCAAGGCCATATAGCTTGTGACAGACATCTTAAAGTCTTTGTCATTTAATAGCTTTTGCAAATATTCGTCTCTGTAAACATTTGCAAAGTCAACTTTAAAGCCATTTTGTTTTAGGGTTTTGAATATATTCTTCTTATCAATGATTCTCTTGAGGCTTGGTGTAATCTGGCCGTTTATGTGAAAACCAACCTCTTTTGCTGCGTTTATCCCTGAGTAAATTGTAACCTGGCCTGTTGCACTCTGGGGAAGGCCTGGAACTTTTAATGTTGCATCTAAAAACCTTACAATTCCTTTTTCTAAGAATACATCATATGATTTAGGATGATAATAAAAAAAGGGGTTGTGTGCATTATTCTCCCCTTTTCCAACACCGTCTAAGAATATAAAAAGCAGCTTCATTTTATCTATCACCATCAAACGTATTTATAAAATCGTCAAGCTCTTTTTTTGTCTTTTCAAGCTCAAGCTTTGTGTTCTCAAGCTCTTGATTAAGACTTAGAATAATTTCGTTTAGCTTTTCAATCTGTTCTGTCTGCTCAGCTATCTTTTCTTCCGCCTCTTTCAGCTTTTCTTTGTATTCCTCAATCTCTTTTTGATATTTCTCAGTATCATTTGATTGAGCAGATAGCTTTTCTTCGCAAACTTGAAGATGTTTAAAATACTCATCTGTAATCAAAAATGCTGTGAGCATAGCAGAAAGCGATGTACTAAGGTGCGGTTCATTTGCCACAACCTCAGACATCTTTTTGTTTATAAAATTTGCAATTTTCATTATGTACTCTTCATCTTCGTCAGTTTTTAGTACATAGTTCATCCCCGCAATCTTTACTTCTATTCGCTTTAAGTTATCATCTCTTCTGATATTCTCATCCATTCCCCATACATCCTTAAAAGCTTTATAAGTGTTGTTATCTATATTATAGTTTTTTTTCATATTCATTGCAATTGAGAATTTAGAGAGGATAGTATAAAGAGGCTGGACATAGTTTTTTCTGAGGCTTATCTAATCAAATTAATAGCTTAAATTCTTTTTTGCTCCACTATCTCAAAGCGTCTTTAGGTATGTATGTAAAATACACTAAATAGAAAAACAAAGTTTGGTTAAAACAAATATTGCTTTTTTATTTTTTTTTTGCTATTATAATAACAACTCCATAATATCCATAGAAAGGGGTTGTTAACGTCATTGGCTTTTGCTTTTATATTAAGTTAGTTTATCTGTTTATTATTTAAAATGAAGACTGATGAGAGACATTGAAAATATTACTAAGTCTAAAATTGGTTTGTTTGTTCAATAGTAATACTAATCCTTCTTATTATCTATTCTGCTATTTGCAATAGAGCATAAGACATTCCGCTTTCATAATTATTTTATTTTCAGGCAATTCTATGTTCTATCACCAAAATTTGTATCTTCTGAAAAGAAAAAAGATAGAAATAAAGGGAATATGGGGCTAAAGTGGGTATATAATTACTGAAAATAGCGGTTATAACTATTACAAGGCATATATATACAACGAAAATATATATTGGTAGAGCTATAGATTTCCTCACAGCAAAGGTATGCTTGCCGGATAGTTTTAGCGGTGGTTTAGCAGCAGAGAATATTCGATTATCTTTATAACTTTTTACTGTCCAAGTTTATGTTGTAAAGAAAAATACAAATTTGTAAAAATAATGTTACTCTAAGATGGTGCTTGGTAATAATATGATAAAATTGGTTGCCATAAGATTTTAAAATTATCACAAAACATCATTTCAATTCACACTTTTAAAATAGAAATTATACTATATAATGAATGAATTCTATTATGGAGAGAGTAAATATAAAAGTTACTATATTGAATCATTATTCTATGAACTTAACTTTGGAAAAATAAAATTTATATTAAAAACTATTTTTATGCCACGTTTTTGTAAAATAAAAGTTGACTCCTCAAGATTTGACTTAACTTAATTTAAGAATGAAATTAAAAAGTTTTCAAGGGGGTATAACTTAATGAAAAAAGTATTCTTGCAATTCGGTTCTGGGTTAGGTCCCATGTCTCGTTCCCTTCCAATAGCAGAAGGGTTACAAAGAGAAGGATATATCGTAAAGTATTTTGGATTTGAAAATGCAAAACCATATATGAATAAAATGGGAATTGAAGAGTTATCAGAAAATTTTAATATCAAGGATATTAAAAAAGGAGTGCAAACTCCTAATTGGTATTGCGCAGAACAATTTTGGGAAATAATAGGATATGGTAATATAGAATGGGTAGAAAAAAAAGTTGAAGAATTAATAGAATATTTAAGAGATTTTTCTCCTGATTTTATAATATCAGACCTTGGTATATTAAGTTGTATTGCTGCAAGAATAATGGATATACCTTTGATAGCCATAACTCAAAGTTGTTATCATCCTAATATTGCTTTTGGAAGAATAAGATGGTGGGAAGAAGAGCAAAATTTAAAGTTTACATTAACCGAAAAATTAAATAATTATTTTAAGAAAAAAGGTGTTTCACAATTAAATTCTTTTGAAGAAATTTTTACTGGTAGTTTAACCATAATTCCCAGTTTTCCTGAATTTGATCCAATAAATGATCCTTCAGAATTTAACACACATTATGTTGGTCCCATATTATGGGATCCATTAGACATGGCTAAAGAAGAGTATATAAAATTGTTTAACAGAGATAAAAATAAGCCTACAATTTTTTGCTATACAGCAAGATTTTATGATAATGTAGGTGAAAGTGGAATTATTATTTTTAAAACATTACTTTCAGCATTAAAAGAATTTGATGCTAACATTATTTTTTCTACAGGGAGTGATTCGGACAGGAAAATAGCAAAAGAGATTTCAAACTCTTACGGAATTGATGAAGAGAAATTTAGCATTATTGATTGGGTTCCAATGGGAATTGCTTATGGAAACTCTGATGTTGTTATCCATCATGGAGGCCATGGAAGTTGTTTAGGTCAATTTTTGTATGAGGTTCCTTCATTGATTATACCAACTCATACTGAACGTGAGTATAATGCGAGAATTTGTACCAAAATGGGAGTTTCTAAATTTATAAAAAGAGAAGACATTGGAAAAGCAAATATATTAGCCGAAATTGCTGAGATTCTAAGTAACTCAAGTTTTAAAGAAAGATTACACTTTTGGCATGCTAAACTAAATGAATATAATTTTACAGGTGTAAATAAAGTTTTAGAATTGATTCAAAAATTATAAAAAGGTAGATGATAAATGATGATAGAAAGTATTAATATCTACTTTAAATGGATTAAATATTGGTGATTTTATTTGTTTTACGAAATAATAGGTTTTGGTAAATACCTTCATGGCATAGCAAGATGAAGAAGTAAAATAAAAGAGAGAGAAATAAAGGAAACATTGAGTTAAATATTTATTGCAATAGAAGTTATAGCTATGTGTGATACCAAGTCTATTGATTTAAAAATTTATCAAAAAATATTCTTATGGTTGAAATATTTACCCCATGGTGTTAAAATCAATTCATTAAAACCTTTAAAAGGAGTTTGGAAACATATGTATACTGCTGACCCAAACAGATACAATAACATGCTATACCTACGCTGTGGGAAAAGTGGACTAAAGCTTTCGGCCATATCTCTTGGCTTTTGGCACAACTTTGGAGATGGTGATCAATTTGATAACATGCGCAAAATAGTTCAAAAGGCTTTTGACCTTGGAATTACATACTTTGATTTGGCAAACAATTATGGTCCTCCACCAGGCGCAGCTGAAGAAAATTTTGGAAGGATTTTTAAGCTTGATTTAAAGCCTTACAGAGACCAAATAATTGTTGCAACAAAAGCAGGATACACAATGTGGGAAGGTCCTTATGGCGACTGGGGCTCAAAAAAATATCTTCTTGCGAGCCTGGACCAAAGCCTTAAACGAATGAACCTTGACTATGTTGATATCTTCTACTCTCACAGACCTGATCCGGAAACACCAATTGAAGAGACAATGGAGGCTTTGTACCAGGCAGTCCATAGTGGAAAAGCCTTATACGCTGGGATATCAAATTATAATCCTGAGCAAACCAAACTGGCGCATTCAGCTGCCAAGCAAATGGGATTAAAACTCATTGTAAATCAAGTTCGATACAATATGTTTGCAAGAGATGTTGAAAATGGTTTATTTGATACATTAAATGAGCTTGGCATGGGAGCTGTGATATATTCTCCTCTTGCTCAAGGACTTCTGACAAAGCGTTATTTGGATGGAATTCCTGAAGATTCAAGAGTAAGAAAATCGGGCGTATTCTTAAAAGAAAGTGATATAACTACTGAGAGAATTGAAAAGGTTAAAAAACTATCTGAGATTGCAAAAAGGCGTGGGCAGACAGTTTCGCAGCTTGCACTTTCGTGGATTTTGCGAAATAAAGTTGTAGCATCAGTAATTGTTGGTGCAAGCAAGGTATCTCAGATTGAAGACAATGTGGGTTGTATAAATAATCTTGAGTTTTCAGAAGAAGAATTGAAGGAGATCGATGAGATTCTAAATTCATAACTAAAAAGTGAAAGGGGGTTCTCCAAGGATAAATGAGCTTGGGAGTTGCCCCCTTTTTTATTCTTTTCATTTATTTTGATGCTTATTAAAACTCTTTGTACATCTCTCTTTTTGTCCCGCAAATAGGGCAATATTCAGGTGCCTCATCTAAAACAGTATGTCCACAAACAGGACAAATATAAATGTTTTTGATCTCAATATCCTTTCCTTCTTTTGCGCTATCCTGAGCCATTTTGAAAAGCTGTGCATGAATCTTTTCTGCTTCAATTGCAAAGTGAAAACTTTTTTCAGCATCTTTCTCGTTTTGATATTTTGCAGCATTGAGGTACACATCGTACATCTGATTGACTTCAAAAAGCTCGCCGTCAATTGCACCCTGCAGGTTCTCTACTGTATTGCCTACTCCAAAAATTGCGTCAGCCGAAACTGCATGTCCGCCTTTTCTCTCGCCTAATACCCTAAAGTGGTTATTTGCATGGACCTGTTCTGCATATGAAATTGCTTTAAATAGTCTTGCAATATTCGGAAATCCTTCTTTTTGTGCAATTTCGCCCCATAGAATATAACGCATGTGAGCCATACTCTCTCCACCATATGCAGCTCTTAAAAAACCTGCTGTCATCTCATTGTTGACTGCCATAACTTATTTCCTCCTTAAACCCTAATTCTTATAATAAAAACTTTATTTCATTTTTACCCAAAAACTATTTGAATTAAACACACATTGTAAACAAATTCTTTCTTTTTATGAAAGTGATTTGAAAACATTCCCAAAACATATTTAAAAAGTGACTTCCAGCTATTTACTTTCAAATTATAATAAGGTATGATTCATAAAAAAGATTTTTCTGTGAAAGAAGAATGCGGCCTGAGAAGGCTTCCCAAAAAGCAAGCTATATTTTTGCCAGATGAGTGGAATACAAAGGGGCTAATTCTAACACTTTTTTTGTCAAAGTACTTTCAATAAATAAAAAAACCTCCATCTCTGATACTTTTGTTTATATTCTGATTCTTGCCAAGACGGAGGACTTTATATTTTCACAAAATTATTTATAGTCTCACAAAATGAACTATCTTTTGGTATATAATTAAAGCCAAGATGACTCTTTTAATTTCAAGGAATAATCAGTTGTTAATAGCATAAATTAACAAATAGTCATTACCCTTCCTTACTATTCCTGTAAACCAAACGTTATATCCACCTTCTCCTAACATAGCTCCATATCGAGACGTCAACATAAACAAAGGCTCAGCATTGATAACTGCTTTTTTTAAATTGCCATTAAATATCTTGTCAAAATTATTGATAAACTCTTTTTCATTTCTTATTATTTTCTTTTTACCATCAATTTTGACATTAATTGGATATGCTATTAGTTTTGCAAGTTCTTTTTTGTTGTTTTTGATTAAGTAGTTTTGAACATTAGAAGCAAATTTTACCACCTCTTCATCTGAAAAACCAACCAAGTCGAATCTTTTACCATAATCTGCATAAATTGTGTCAACAAGCTTCAGTTTAAAAGGCATTTTAATTTTGCCATCACTCCAAGTCCCTTCAATTATATTTACTGATCTTATATTGCCATTAAATGTTCCAACTACATTACCTTTTGTGTCGAACTCATTCAATTTTATTTTCTCATCTTTAATTATTCCTTTTAATTTTATATACTTTCTTACACCTTTGCAAACATATAGACCTTTAACTTTTGAATTGTCGATGTATATACTCATTACTACATCGTTGTTTCCTTTTTTACCACTGTAATCATAATAGCCTTTTTCAATTTTATCATTGCTTAAAACAAAAGTGCTTTTCAAAATTAAAATCATGATTGACAACAGTACAATAATTCTTTTTCTGGCTTTCAAAGATTTCACCTCTAAGTATCATGATAATATGCCACAATTTGCTTTACTCTACCTTTTGATATTTTAAATTCAATTTTATAATAGAGACTGTCTTGGTAATAAATGCTGTCAATTTCACCTTTTTCGTTATAGATTATGCAACCAAATCGTGTGGTATCATCTTTTGTTTTTGGCTTGATATAGTATAGATATTCTTCGCCACCAATTTTTTCTGGACTATACCTAAATTTATTTATCACTCTTTTATAACTATCTCCAACTTCAATTCCTCTCGGTCCTTTTATTCCTCTCTTGTTAATCTCTGCGTATATTATATAAAATGAATTCTTTTTAACACCTGGCGCTAACCAAATGCTACCCCAATCATAGTAACAATATTCTACATAATCACCATAAGCACCCCACCATTCTTTCTTAACCTTTTTGGGTTTTCCTATTTTTTTTATCAATTCTTCCTCTGTAAATTCATATTTTAATTCTACCAAAACTGGCTCACCTTTTGTATAAACAGGCTTGTTATTTCTAAAAACAAAAAGATCCTCTTTAAAGATTAAAAACATTCCCATAGCAATAATTGTTATTACAACAAAAATTGATAGAAGCACAGATACTTTTTTTCTCATTTTTTAACATCCTTTTCACTCTTTGTTTTTAATCTTAGCACATCCATTGGATTTATTAAATCGCTTCTGCGCTCATAATTCGCATCTGGAACATATTTGTAAGTTTTGTTATTTCTTTGAGTAAGAGGTCCACTACTGTCACCTTTATAAACTTCTAAATGGAGCATTGCATCACCACCTCGATTTTATTGCTGCAATATCAGAAAAAGCAGAGTTTTATCTTGCCCATATGAAATACCCTGAGGAATTAAGAAAGCATATTCTTCCCCACAAACGCCGTTGAAAGTGTAAATAGCATGATTGAAAAGATTAGAGTAAATTCAGGTGGATACTTTCAGTCTGTTGAAGTCTTAGAAATTAATATTTACTTACAGCGAGAGAACTTACGCCGTACAAAATGGAAAAATGGAGTTCCCAGTATTAGAAAATGCATCAATAACATAACCCAACTTTACAACTTACGTTATAAGTTGGAAACACAAAATTCTTGACAAGTCTCCCTATAATATAACCACCTATCTCATTGGTAAAATGTAATACCTTATACTTGCCATTAAAACCTATTTTCAACATTGCCTTTCTATCTCTCCTACTACAATATTGTATCTCCTCAAAAGATACTCCTCTTCATTTGTCTTAATCTCAACTGCTCTCACAGGAATTTTAGATATGTCAGGCTCTTCAAACTTGGTTTCAAAATCTACAATAAAGTATATCTTACCCCCTGCACTCTTTAAAATCTCATTCGTAACCACTAACTTCTTGCCACCAATTTCTATTTCCTTGCCACACATCTTAATTTTTCATCCTTACCCTCCTATGTTTTATTACGTTGCTTTACATAAAAGGAGCATTTCATCATTTCACTCATCAATTGATTCATTAGGATTTTAATTGAGTTGTTATCTTTTTTACGAAACTTTATGCTAAAACTTTTCTTTTTGTTAACCTATACCCTGGAATTTATATGCAAATCTTATCCCTTGCATCTTTATATTGTCAATCCCGTTTTTTCTCTTTTTAAATTAATTTTTTTGATTTTTTCAATATAAAATTCTTATCTCTCTAAATATCTTAAAATTTCTTCAATTTTCTCTTGCTTTTATAATAACCAAAAGCTAACCTCGGTAGTTTCCAAGTCAGCCTTTGTATTATTTTTCATGTCAAACATAATAGCTCACAAACAAGAATATTCTCTCTGTGCTTTATTTGAACCCAATTTTATCGAAAATATTTCGGTAACATTCCCAAAACATATTTAAAAAGTAACTTCCAGCCATTGACTGTAAAATTATATTAAGGTATGATTACATAAAAAAGATTTTGCTGCGAAAGGAGAATTCAGCTTGAGAAAGCTTCCCAAAAAGCAAGCTATATTTTTGCCAGATGAGTGGAACATAATAGAAGATGGATTTCATCCTGAAAAGAATTTTATGCTTGAGACCATATTTACAGTTGCAAATGGATATCTGGGCCTGAGGGGAAACTTGGATGAAGATTTTCCTGACAAAAGCCAGAGCTTTAAAGCAACATATATCAACGGCTTTTATGAAGAGTATGATATAACTTATCCAGAGGGTGGATATGGATTTGCAAAGTGTGGCGAGGCAATGGTAAATGTAGCTGATGTAAAGACATTTGAAATAACAATTGATGGTGAAAAATTTAATCTATTCAGTGGAAAAATTGACAAATATGTGAGAAAACTTGATATGAGAAACGGAACGTTAGTGCGCGAAGTAATCTGGGAATCTAACAGCGGCAAGAAAATTTATATCATATTTGAGCGGCTTGCATGTTTTAAAAGACAGCATTTGGGAGCAATCAATATTAGAATAAAACCTCTCAATTTTTCTGGCAGAATAAAAATTGTAAGCAAAATAGATGGAAACTCTTCAAATCTGCTTGAGACAGAAGATGTGAGGGTTGGATCTGGAATAGAAAAATTTCCTTTTGAGACAATTAAAGCTTACTGTGATGAACTTAATGGTTTTTTAATGCAGAAAACTAAAAAGAGTAGACTCTCGTATGGCTGCATGGTAGATCATGTTTTGAGCATCAAAGAATTTTTCTACAAATCTTTTGCTGACAAAGGGAAAAATCTTGTCATATTTGAAATTGAATTTGATGCTAAACAAGATATGGAATATAGCTTGACAAAATATTTTTCATACTTCACACAAAGAGATGTTGAAGAAGATTTGATTGAAGAGGGCTGTGCTGCTGAAATACTTGAGGCAAAAAAGATTGGATTTGAAAACCTTTTGAAAGAGCAAAGAAAATTTTTGGAAACATTTTGGGAAAACGCTGATGTTGTAGTAAAAGGAGATCCTAAAATCCAGCAAGCTATAAGATTTAGCCTATTTTCGTTGCTTCAATCAACAGGTAGAAACGGTATTTCAAATATTGCCGCAAAAGGTCTTACAGGTGAAGGCTACGGAGGACATTATTTTTGGGATTCTGAAATTTATATAATGCCGTTCTTTATTTTCACGCATTCAGAAATTGCAAGAATGCTTCTAATACACCGCTACAATTTATTAGATGCAGCAAGACAAAGAGCAAAAGAACTTCATCATCGTGGTGCCCTTTATCCTTGGCGAACAATTGCTGGTAAAGAGTGTTCAGCTTACTTTCCAGCCGGAACTGCGCAATATCATATAAATGCTGATATTGTCTATGCCATTAAAAAGTACTTTGAAGCAACAGATGACCTTGACTTTATTAAAAACTACGGTGCAGAAATTGTATTTGAATCAGCAAGATTTTATGCAGATTTAGTGCACTTTAGTGAAGAAAAGGATGGGAAGTTTTGCATCTTTTGTGTAACAGGTCCTGATGAATATACAGCGCTTGTTGACAATAATGCTTATACAAACTACATGGTTCAAATGAATTTGGAATTTGCGGTAAGGTTATATAATCTACTGAAAGAAGCAGATAAAGAAGCCTTTGAAAGACTCTGTAATAAGCTTAAACTGTCAGAACAAGAAATTGAACTTTGGAAAAAGATAGCTGATAACATGTACCTGCCGTACAATGCTAAGCTTAAAGTAATTCCTCAGGATGATTCATTTATATACAAAAAGAGGCTTGATTTGTCTAAAATACCAGAAGAGCAGTTTCCTTTACTTTTACACTGGCATTATTTGGACATTTACAGGTATCAGGTTTGCAAACAGCCAGATGTATTGCTACTCATATACCTTTTGAGAGAAAAGTTCAGTTATGAAGATCTGAAAAACAACTATGAATACTATGAACCAATAACCACACATGATTCTTCTCTCTCACCAGCAATCTTTAGTATACTCGCTGTAGAGTTGAACCTCTTAGAAAAAGCCTATGAATACTTTAGATACACTGCAAGAATGGATCTTGATGATTTGAATGACAATACAAAAGACGGAATTCATGCAGCTTGTATGGGCGGTACTTGGCAGGCTATTGTATTTGGCTTTGGTGGCATGAGAACAGGAAAGGATTTACTTTCGTTTTCCCCAAGGCTTCCTAAAGACATTGATTATATCTCATTTAAGGTTAAATACAAGGGATGTACTATAAAAGTAGAAATAACCAAAAATAAGGCAATTTATACACTCTTGGCTGGTGAAGCTATCCTACTTTCTCATTATTCTCAAAGTTTTGAGCTTAAAAGTGGGCAAGCAAAGGAATTTGTAATTGAGACATAGGAATTAAAAAATTGCCTTTACAAACAACTTAAGGCTGTTTGGGGCATACTCAAAAAAACCCATACAGCCTTAATGTTTTTAGAAACCAAAATACAACACACAGTTAGCGCAGCCTTGCAGTTGACTCTCTTTTGACAAGCTCTGGTTCTAAAACAATATGATTTATGGGCTGTTTCGAAATTAGATTCAAAAGCAAATAGAAAGCTGACTTACCCATCTCGGATTTATTCTGCCTTATTGTTGTAAGTGTAGGTGTTATATACCTTGCAATAGAAATATCATCAAATCCAACAATGGATACTTTTGCAGGCACATCAACTCCAAGGTCCTTAAACCTCTTTATAAGCCCTATTGCCATCATATCAGATGCAGCAAAAACTGCAGTGACACCTTTTTCTAAAAAGTAATCCGCTGCTTTATATCCACTTTCTTCTGTAAAATCACCTTCGACAATGAGTTCATTGTCTATGCTAATCCCATTTTTGCTCAAGGCCAAAATATAGCCATTCAGTCTTTCCTGGCTTACATATGCTTTCTTATGGCCGTTTAAAAATCCTATCTTTCTGTGTCCAAGATGGATAAGGTGTTCTGTTGCAATTTGTGCACCTTTGAGGTTATTAGTAGTCACATACCCAATATTTGAGTTTTTAATAGGAATATCAAGCAGAACAACTGGATAGGTACTTTTTTGTATTTCATTTAGATATTCATCATCAGTTTTTAGTCCCATTACAAAAGCACCCTCAAGTTGCTTTTCTTGCATAACTGTGTCAAAGTGAACTCTCTTTTGCTCTTCTGAAGTAGTTGACAAGAGCACGACCTCATAACCATTGTCCATAGCAGCTTTCCTAAAACTTGTAAGTATCTCATAATAAAACACTCCATATATTCCTTCTCTTTCTAAATCCTCTATGAAAAGTCCTACTCGCTTTGTCTTGTTTGTCACAAGACCTTTTGCAAAGATATTTGGAACATAGTTTAATTTTTTTGCCATTTCAATAACTTTGTCTCTTGTTTCCGGATTTATATCTGAATAGTTATTAAGAGCTCTTGATACAGTACTTGGTGAAATACCCAAAGCCTTTGCAATATCTTTTATTGTCACATTCTTGCTCTTTCTCATTACTTTTCTCCCTCTGTTTTTGAAATGTTTTACTAAAACCTTAAAATAAATTATACACTGTTCTTCTTGATAAATTCAATATCTTTGTTACTCTTTTAACCCTGATGTTACAATACCTTTTACGAAATATTTCTGAAAAAGCACAAAAACTATTATAGTGGGCAAAGATAGCAAAATTGCGCCAGCCAAAACTTGGTTCCAAAATTGATAATACTGACCATAGAAAGAGTTAAGCCCAACAGGCAAGGTGTAGAGCTCTTCTGAAGATGCTATAATACTTGGCCACATAAAGCTGTTCCAATTACCAACAAAAATAAATATTGCTTGAGTAGCCAAGGCAGGTAGAGAAAGTGGCAAAAATATTTTAAAGAATATCCCAAAGCGAGACAGTCCATCAATAAGTGCTGCTTCTTCTAAGTCTTTTGGTATTGTCAAGAAATATTGTCTCATAAAGAATATATAAAACGCACTGACAAGCCACGGGATAATTAATCCTTTGTATGAATCAATCCACCCAAGTCTATTTAATATAAGGTAAATTGGTATTAAAAGAACCTGACCTGGTATCATCATTGTGCCGATTATCACGTAAAACACAACCTTTTTAAAAGGAAAATCTAGTCTTGCAAGAGCATATGCTGCCATTGAGTTAAACAAGATATTCCCGGCTGTTACAGCCACTGCTACAACAAAACTGTTAAAAAGCCATCTTAAAAATGGAAATTCATGTGTGATATATCTATATGAATCAAAAGTAAGTTTGTTAAAATCAATAGAAAATTTTGTAACATCTTCAACTGGCTTTAATGATGTAATGACTGCTATAAGGTAAGGAATTAGAGTTACCAATGCCCAGAGTATGCATATGGAATAAAAAATCATTTTTACTCCAATCCCATATGTGGTTTTTCTGCCCCACATCTTTTTCAGCCCCTTCACTTTTTAATATGACATCTCTTCACCAAAGAATTTCCTTTGAATCAATGTTAGAATAAAAATAATTCCAAACACAATAAACGCCATTGCTGATGCAACGCCCATGTTAAACTCTTTGAAAGCTGTTCTATAAATCATAACAACCATTGTCATTGCTTTCCCCATCGGTCCTCCATCAGAACCACCAATGATGTAAGAGAGGTCAAACATCTGCAGTGTGCTTATAAAAGACACAACTGTGTTGAAAAATATCATAGGCTTTAAAAGTGGTATTGTGATTTTAATTAGCTTTGTAGACTCTCCAGCACCTTCAACCTCAGCAGCTTCGTAAAGCTGGTCAGGAATTGTAGAAAGTCCTGATAAAAATGTAACCATGTAAAAACCGACAGAACCCCACACAGCTACACTGACAATTGCAGGCATTACAAATGAAGGCTCATTGAACCAGTTTCGTGGTGTTATACCTATATGGCTTAAAATCTGATTTACCAAACCATCTGTCTTGTATAAAAACAAGAATATTATTGACACAGCAACAGGAGAGGTAACTGTTGGAAGATAGTAGGTGGTTCTGAAAAAGTCTTTGAACTTTACCTTGTCATTTACTATCACAGCTAAAATTAAAGCGATAATTAGCTGAGTTGGAACCACCAAAATTGAATAGTAAAAAGTGTTTACAATCGAGTCCAAAAACATCTTACTTGTCAAGGCTTCTTTGTAATTTAAAAGTCCAACAAATTTGGGCGGTGTATCTCCCAAAAACGAAAATTCCTGAAAGCTTATTATAAACGCTTTTGCCAAGGGATAAGCAAAAAACATGAAAAATGATATAATGTATGGCAGAAGCATCACAAATGCAGTGAAATACTCTTGAACTTTTGTTTTATTTTTCATTTTTTATTCACATCCCCCTATAACTTACAATTATACTTTTATAAAGTAAGGCAGGGACTAAAGCCTGCCTTACCATATGTCACTCTTTGAAGCTTTTTTATTTCATAATTTGCTTTACTCTCTCTTCTATGTTCTTTTTTAGGTCATACTTTTTACCAATAACGTAATCTTCAAATGCTTTGTTGAAGACGTCCACAACTTTTGTGCCATCCAGACCATAGAAGTAAACTTGTGCATACTTTGCACCATCAACAAGCGCTTTTCTCTCTGGATAAGTTTTAGCAAAGTTCACACCTGCGCTCTTTAATGAAGGAAGCGCCAAACCTGCTTCAACAACAAACTTCTGTCCGCCCTCACCAGTCAAAAATCTTATAAGCTTGAACGCTTCCGGCTTGTGCTTTGAATTTTTGCTCATCACATATGCAACGGTGAATGCCATTGTTGACTTGCCAGCTGGCCCTGCGGGAAGTTCTGCAATACCATATGAGTCTTTTGGAATCTTTCTTTCGTTCAAGAATGGAATCATCCAGCCACCTTCAATTGTCATAGCAGCTTTTTTGTCCGCAAATGCATCTCCTACCCAGCCAGCACCTAAGTCCTTTGGAGTTTTACAAATTCCTTCTTTGAAAAGGTCAAGTGCAAATTTAAAGCCTTCCAGAGCTTTCGGGTCAGTAAAAACTGGCTTGCTACTGTCAAATACCTTACCACCGTTTTGATATGCAAAAGGTTGAATTCTTGCAAGCTCAAGATTCATTGTAAGACCTACAACCTTGCCTGTTGTAAGTTTCTTAGCATAATCCTTTAGCTCCTGCCATGTCCTTGGAGGACGAGTTAAACCTGCTTGTTTGAACATCTCTTTGTTGTAGAACAAGACCAATGTATTGTAGTCTTTTGGAAGACCATATACTTTACCCTTGTAGATAAATGGCTGTAAAAGTGATGATTCATATCCAATTGTCTTTACATTGTATTTCTTCATCCAATAGTCAAGCGGTTCTAAAACACCTTTTGCAATATACTGCCATGCTGGCATTGAATCCATGTAAAAGATATCAGGCTCTGTCTTTGATGCCATAAGTAGCTGCATCTTTTGGTTATAGTCACCGACAATCTCAACTAATTTAATATCAACATTGGGATATAGCTTTTTGAACGCTGCAATTTGGTTTTGGACAATCTTCTTCTCAGCAGGAGAAGATGCCCACGCACCAAGCCTTAATGTAATTTTTGATGTAGCATAAGCACTCTTTTGTGAAACTGCAATCCCAATACTCAAGGAGATAATAAACACTAAAATAAGTAAACCTGCTAACAACCTTTTCATAAAACCAAACCTCCTTTGAGATTACTTAAATATTTTCGGAAATGTTTTCGACAATTTTATTATACAACAAGTTATTATTTTTGTCCATACTTATCTTAAAAAATTTTTGTTTTTTGTTTATATATCATAAACTATTTTGCCATAGTCCCAAGATAGCCTTAACCTTCATCGAAACTATTTTCGAAAAACAAATCCCCTGTGAAAAGCGCTCATTTTTGCTTTTCACAGGGAAAACTGTTTATATGGTAACTTCTTGCCCTTTAATTTTTAGCTTTACACTTCCCTTTTCAACCCTTTTTTTGACCTCAACATTATCTTTTGTAATTGTAAAGTCAAAAAGGTTTCCTTTCCACCAAATACTAAACTTCAAGCTTTCCCATTTTTCAGGAAGCCATGGATTGACATTTAGGATGTCATCTTTTTCTATGCTAATGCCACCAAACCCAAATACTAAAGCTTGCCATGTACCACCAAGTGATGCGGCATGAATACCTAAATGAGTATTCCCTTGGTTGTCTTCAAGATCTGTAAGAGCTGTTCGCATAAAGTTAATATATGCTCTGTTCGTCTCACCAACCCTGACACCCATCAAAGCATATATGCTCGGACTCAAAGATGATTTGTGCATAGTTCTCTTTTCATAGTAGTCATAATTTACTTTCTTTGTTTGGTCATCAAATTCTTCACCAAGCAGGTAAAGAAGCATTACAACATCTGCCTGTTTTATTAGCTGGTAGCTATTCAGCTTGTCGAGTTCTACACCTTCTGGCCAGACTGGCATATTATTCTGGTCATATTCTTTTATAACAAAATCTTTTAGGTTGAAATACCCTTCAAACTGTTCAATTAGTTTTTTGTCGGGATAGTATGGTATATAAATCTTTGAAGCTATCTCTTGCCATACAGAAGGTTCTTCATCAGATAGGTTTATCTTTTTGGATAACTTCTCAAAATACTTTGGATATTTTTCCAAAAGCAGATTGCAGAGTTCTGATGCTTTGAGTAAATTCCACTTAGCAAGATAGTTTGTGTATGCGTTGTTGTTGCAGTGTTCGTGGAATTCATCAGGGCCTATAACGTCGTTTATCTCATACCTATCTTTTTCTTTGTTATATTTACAAATTGATGTCCAAAACCTCGCGGTCTCAATTACAATTTCTGAACCGTAATTTAAAAGGAAATCTATATCATCAGTTGCGCGGACATAGTTCATAACTGCATATGCAATATCCGCAGAGATGTGATATTCTATATCACCAGTCCATATCCTAACTGGATTTCCGAGATAGTCATATCCCCACTTTGGAGTTTCTTCTTCGCCTGTATCTGCACTCTCCCACGGGAACTGAGCACCTTTGTAGCCATTTTTCTTTGCATTTTCTCTTGCCGCATCAAGCAAGTTGTATCTGTACATAAGCATCGCTTTAGCTGCTGCAGGGTTTGTGTAGATATAAAACGGAAGCATAAATATTTCAGTGTCCCAAAAAACATGTCCTTTGTAACCTTCACCATGAAGTCCTTTTGCACCAAGGCTTACATGTTCATCCTCTAGATTTGCCATGCTGATAAGATGATAGATATTGAACTTTACACTTTTGTTGGCAACTTCATCTCCAACTATCTCAATATTGGCAACATCCCAAAGTTTTTTATATTCCTCTATATGCTCAAAAAGTAGCTTCTCAGCACTTTTTGTTTTGAATTCTTTCAATTTATTAGTACAAGTTTCAAAAACATCTCCAACATTTTTTTCTCTTGAGGACACCAAAACACTTAGTTTTTCTATCTCATAACGTTCTCCTTGTTTTGCTTCAACCTCAAAGTTTTCTGTAATAATGCATCCTAAATCTTTTGTAAACCTATTAAAATGACATCTTTGGTTATTCAAGAAAGCCTTTGTCGAGCTTGCTATTCCTACTTTATACTTTTTGTCCTTTGTAGTAATACCAAGATATATACCATCTGCAAAGTCCTTCTTTTTATCTATCTCATAATGCTTCACCCTGTCATTCGGAACATCCTTAGAATTCACAGTAGTTGCGTCAATAAAGCTTTCAATATTTAAAACTGCCGAATAGTTTTCGCACACAACATTGTACTTCTGAACAATTAGATTCTTATTATTCATACTTACAAAGCGGAATCCTTCTATAGCTGTAATTCTGCCTTTGTTATCTTTTAGTCTCAACTTTCTATACAAAACACCTTGTTTTAAGTCTAAAACTCTTTTGAATTCAAGTATCTCACATTTCAAGGGATTCAAATACTCTCTATTGATATATATCCTAAGACCAATCGGATTTGGAAGGTTAACAAGCTCTGTGACTTGTGCAGTAGATTTATCAAAGACACCAGCAATGTAAGTTCCCGGAGTTTCATCGCAAAAAACTTCCTCGTTAATTCCTCTTATCCCTATATAACCATTTGTAAGAGCAAAACATGTTTCAAACTTGCCAGAAACTTCAAATTTATCCTGTTCAATCAGCCATTCGCGTTCTGATAATTTCATGTACAAAAACCTCCTAAACTATTTTAAAAACCTTTTCGTGAAGATTTTCAAGAAGTTCTATTGTAACCTTGTCCAACCTCTCAACTATAAAATGAGCGTTTTTCAGTCTTTCAAACTGACCATCTCTGCAAACCCCAATTGTAAGCATTCCAGCAGAAATTCCTGCCTTGATGCCATCTATAGCATCTTCAAAAACAACACATTCTCTTGGATTTACATTCAGCCTTACTGCAGCAGTCAAGAATATCTCGGGGTCAGGTTTGCCTTTTTTAAAATCATAACCTGTTACAATTGTATCAAACATTCTATCAATACCAAGTTTTGTTAAGATTTTACCTGTATTTTTGCTTGACGATGCAACAGCAAGTTTTACTGAGTTTTGTCTAAAGTACTGCAAAATCCAAATTGCATCATCAAAGGCTTTTAAACTATCAGTTTCAACAAGTTCTAAAAAATATCTTTGCTTTTTCTCTGCCATCTGAATAAGCTGGTCTTCTGGGAGATCTCCAACAATACTTTTTATTCCATCCATCCTGGGCTTCCCATCTACTTTTTGTTTGTAATCTTCATATTCAAATTTGTATCCATGATTGTTGAACATTCTTTTCCACGCTTTGAAATGAAGCTTTACAGTGTCAGTCAAAACTCCGTCCATATCGAAAATTGCTGCTTTAATTTTTCCCATAAAGTAGCAAGCCCCTTTACTAAAGTTGTCTCCTAAAGTTATTATAAATTTTTTTCGAATTGTTTTCAATATTGTTTTCGATTATTTTCGAAGAGGACTTTTACATTTCCTAATTGGAAGTAGTGATTCAGATAAGGTTGGTTTTGTCAAAGAAAACGAAATGACCAGCGATGGGAATAAGTCAAAATAAGTGGCTTTTGTCAGAAAGGATGTTAGAGAATTCTGAAAAAGCAAGAACCACCATCTAATGTATAAGTGTTTGTTAATTATTTAACGATAGAGAATAAAATAAAAAATCCGGCAGCCACCTACTTTCCCGTGCCGTCTCCAGCACAGTATCATCGGCGTTGCGAGGCTTAACTTCCGTGTTCGGAATGGGAACGGGTGTTACCCTCGCTCTTTCGCCACCGGATTTGTTACCTCTTCTTTCTTCCTTTCCTTTCTTCCTTTTTATCAGCAGCCTCGCAAGTGAATAGGGTAAGACTGGTTTTTTTCGGTCAAGCTCCTCGGGTCATTAGTACCGCCTTGCTCAACGCCTCACAGCGCTTACACATGCGGCCTATCTACCTGGTAGTCTCCCAGGACCCTTACCACCTCTTCGGTGTGGGGTATCTCATCTTGGGGTGGGCTTCACGCTTAGATGCTTTCAGCGTTTATCCCATCCGGACTTGGCTTCCCAGCCGTGCCCCTGGCGGAACAACTGGTAAACCAGCGGTCCGTCCAACCCGGTCCTCTCGTACTAGGGTCAGCTCCCCTCAAATACCCTGCGCCCGCGGCGGATAAGGACCGAACTGTCTCACGACGTTCTGAACCCAGCTCACGTACCGCTTTAATGGGCGAACAGCCCAACCCTTGGGACCTACTTCAGCCCCAGGATGCGATGAGCCGACATCGAGGTGCCAAACCTCCCCGTCGATGTGGACTCTCGGGGGAGATCAGCCTGTTATCCCCGGGGTAACTTTTATCCGTTGAGCGACGGCTCTCCCACTCGAAAACCGCCGGATCACTAAGCCCGACTTTCGTCCCTGCTCGACCTGTCGGTCTCACAGTCAAGCCACCTTACCGCCTTTGCACTCCTACCGCACGATTTCCATCCGTGCTGAGGTGACCTTTGGGCGCCTCCGTTACCTTTTAGGAGGCGACCGCCCCAGTCAAACTGCCCACCTGACAGTGTCCCATCACTCGGTTCAGAGTGTCTGGTTAGTGCCCCAGTGCACCCAGAGTGGTATCCCACCGACGGCTCCATGGAAGCTGGCGCCCCCACTTCTCTGCCTCCCACCTATCCTGTACAGGGC